>NZ_CP100470.1:2015000-2020000 GCF_030323145.1 Mesorhizobium sp. C432A
CCTCGAACCGATCTCGAGAAGCTGGTCTTTTTGTGCCAATGACATCGAATGTGGATCCCGCACAGGATCCGGTTCAGGCGACAATTCCTTTGGAATTGCGCGGACGCCAACCCCGCAAGGGAGAGGCTGAAGCGACAATCCTTCGGATTGCGCGGATGGGCATTGGCAATGAGAACGATCAAGTGTCTTAAGGGCAATTGGTGGATGCCTTGGCATGCACAGGCGATGAAGGACGTGATACGCTGCGATAAGCTACGGGGAGGTGCGAATACCCTTTGATCCGTAGATTTCCGAATGGGGAAACCCACCTAAGGTACTTGGAAAATCAGAGTAGCAGAGCGATCTGCTACTGTGGTTTCCAAGTATCGATAATAGGTAACTTATCCTGAATACATAGGGATAAAGTGGCGAACGCGGGGAACTGAAACATCTAAGTACCCGTAGGAAAGGACATCAACCGAGACTCCGGAAGTAGTGGCGAGCGAACCCGGACCAGGCCAGTGGCGATTGAGAGACAAGCGGAACCTTCTGGAAAGTAGGGCCATAGTGGGTGACAGCCCCGTACGCGTAATGCAATCAATCGTCCTCGAGTAAGGCGGGACACGTGAAATCCTGTCTGAAATTGGGAGGACCACCTTCCAAGCCTAAGTACTCGTGCATGACCGATAGCGAACTAGTACCGTGAGGGAAAGGTGAAAAGCACCCCGACAAGGGGAGTGAAAGAGTACCTGAAACCGATTGCCTACAAACAGTGGGAGCCCGCAAGGGTCACCACGTACCTTTTGTATAATGGGTCAGCGACTTAGTGTGACGAGCAAGCTTAAACCGCTAGGTGTAGGCGCAGCGAAAGCGAGTCTGAACAGGGCGTTCAGTTCGTCGCATTAGACCCGAAACCGAGTGATCTAGCCATGAGCAGGTTGAAGGTAAGGTAACACTTACTGGAGGACCGAACCCATAACTGTTGCAATAGTTCGGGATGACTTGTGGCTAGGGGTGAAAGGCCAATCAAACTCGGAAATAGCTGGTTCTCCGCGAAATCTATTTAGGTAGAGCGTCGACCGAATACCCCAGGGGGTAGAGCACTGGATGGGCTAGGGGTCCTCACCGGATTACCAAACCTAACCAAACTCCGAATACCTGGGAGTACTAGTCGGCAGACACACGGCGGGTGCTAACGTCCGTCGTGAAAAGGGAAACAACCCTGACCTACAGCTAAGGTCCCCAAGTTATGGCTAAGTGGGAAAGGATGTGAGGATCCCAAAACAACCAGGATGTTGGCTTAGAAGCAGCCATCATTTAAAGAAAGCGTAACAGCTCACTGGTCTAAATAAGGGTCTTTGCGCCGAAAATGTAACGGGGCTAAAGCCATACACCGAAGCTTAGGGTTTGGTCCGCAAGGGCCAAGCGGTAGCGGAGCGTTCTGTAAGCTGACGAAGCCATACCCGTGAGGGGTGGTGGAGGTATCAGAAGTGCGAATGCTGACATGAGTAACGTAAGGGGAGTGAGAGACTCCCCCGCCGAAAGACCAAGGGTTCCTGCTTAAAGCTAATCTGAGCAGGGTTAGCCGGCCCCTAAGACGAGGCGGAAACGCGTAGTCGATGGGAACCACGTTAATATTCGTGGGCTTGGAGGTAGTGACGGATCGCACAAGTTGTCCAATCTTATCGGATTGAACGGGCAGCGGAGCGGTTCCAGGAAATAGCTCCTCCTTATAAACCGTACCCGAAACCGACACTGGTGGTCAGGTAGAGTATACCAAGGCGCTTGAGAGAACTATGCTGAAGGAACTCGGCAAATTGCACGCGTAACTTCGGAAGAAGCGTGACCCTTTTCTACGCAAGTAGAGGAGGGTGGCACAGACCAGGGGGTAGCGACTGTTTATCAAAAACACAGGGCTCTGCGAAGTCGCAAGACGACGTATAGGGTCTGACGCCTGCCCGGTGCTGGAAGGTTAAGAGGAGGGGTGCAAGCTCTGAATCGAAGCCCCAGTAAACGGCGGCCGTAACTATAACGGTCCTAAGGTAGCGAAATTCCTTGTCGGGTAAGTTCCGACCTGCACGAATGGCGTAACGACTTCCCCGCTGTCTCCAGCATAGACTCAGTGAAATTGAATTCCCCGTGAAGATGCGGGGTTCCTGCGGTTAGACGGAAAGACCCCGTGCACCTTTACTATAGCTTTACATTGGCATTCGTAGTGGCATGTGTAGGATAGGTGGTAGGCTTTGAAACCTGGGCGCCAGCTCAGGTGGAGCCACCCTTGAAATACCACCCTTATTACTATGGATGTCTAACCGCGGCCCGTTATCCGGGTCCGGGACAATGTATGGTGGGTAGTTTGACTGGGGCGGTCGCCTCCTAAAGAGTAACGGAGGCGCGCGATGGTGGGCTCAGAACGGTCGGAAATCGTTCGCTGAGTGCAATGGCATAAGCCTGCCTGACTGCGAGACTGACAAGTCGAGCAGAGACGAAAGTCGGTCATAGTGATCCGGTGGTCCCGCGTGGAAGGGCCATCGCTCAACGGATAAAAGGTACGCCGGGGATAACAGGCTGATGACCCCCAAGAGTCCATATCGACGGGGTTGTTTGGCACCTCGATGTCGACTCATCGCATCCTGGGGCTGGAGCAGGTCCCAAGGGTATGGCTGTTCGCCATTTAAAGCGGTACGTGAGTTGGGTTCAGAACGTCGTGAGACAGTTCGGTCCCTATCTGCCGTGGGTGTAGGAATATTGAAAGGATCTGTCCCTAGTACGAGAGGACCGGGATGGACGGATCTCTGGTGGACCTGTTGTGGCGCCAGCCGCATAGCAGGGTAGCTATATCCGGACGGGATAACCGCTGAAGGCATCTAAGCGGGAAACCCACCTTAAAACGAGTATTCCCTGAGAACCGTGGAAGACGACCACGTTGATAGGCCGGGTGTGGAAGAGCGGCAACGCTTGAAGCTTACCGGTACTAATAGTTCGATCGGCTTGATCGTTCTCATTCCTTATGCTCATCGTGAACACGATGATCTGACCAGCGCTCACGCATGAGCGGCCCTTACAGGGCCTATGCTCCGCGAGGGCGCCGGAAAACCGGCGACGCGCAGTCGCGCTTGCGGGCTTACGCCCGTAAGCAAAACACAAACGTCGCCTTGGCACGAAAAAACAGCTTCTCGATATAACGTGCGTTTTGCCGACCTGGTGGTTATGGCGGAGCGGCTGCACCCGATCCCATTCCGAACTCGGCCGTGAAACGCTCCAGCGCTGATGGTACTTCGTCTCAAGACGCGGGAGAGTAGGTCGCTGCCAGGTCTGCAAAACGCACGTTGAACTCTCATCCGCAAACCGGATGAAACTGAAATCTTCTCTCTACGAAAAGGCCCGCCAAGGGATCACGGGCCGCGCAAGCGGCCCTTTCATTTGGTCAGCCATATACCTATCTGTAAGCCATCCTGTTCATAGGCCCAGGCTTACGTCCAGATAAGCAAGCAAACGCTTGCTTCAGATCCGGAGCAGGCAAGAGCTTGCCCTGGAGAGTCCGGAGCAAGCAAGAGCTTGCCCTGGAGAGTCCGGAGCAAGCAAGAGCTTGCCCTGGAGAGTCCGGAGCAAGCAAGAGCTTGCCCTGGAGAGTCCGGAGCAAGCAAGAGCTTGCCCTGGAGGTGACGCGGGGTGGAGCAGCCCGGTAGCTCGTCAGGCTCATAACCTGAAGGTCACAGGTTCAAATCCTGTCCCCGCAACCAACAAAAAAGGGTCCATTCCGGACACATAGGTTACGGTTTATATCGGAGACATGGGTAACACTTTTGGCCCGAAGGGGTTTTGGAGTGGTTCGAGCCTGCATGTCTCATCATCGAAGTAGCCCAAATCATAATCCATGAAGGAAGCCAGCCAGATATGGTCCTCGACCTGTTTGATGCCGACGGTCTGGCCGGCAAAGACGAGGCTGAGGTTGATCTTCTTGCGATTGTAGCAGATGCGGCCGCAGGTGGTGACGGTGACGGCCTTGTCGTGAAACGGATAATCGAGATCCGGCAGGCCGGTATAGATGCGCGGTGACGGGGTGTAGCGCTCGGCTGGACAGGCCATGTCGAGCGCCTGATGTGGGCGTTCTGAGTTGAACTCATCGATGAAGTCATCGAACCTGGCCTGCTGCTGCAGGAAATTGGCGCCAGCCGGTTTGGTGGTTTCCTTCTTGAGAGTCAGGTGCATGCGCTCATGGCGCCTGTTCTGCTGCGGACAGCCCGGCTGGATGCGCTCGATGTCGATGCCCAGGCGCAGCCACCAGACCGACAGTTTGCTGAGATTGAACAGCGCGTTTGGGCTGGCAAAGGGAACGCCATTGTCGGTCCTGATGGCGCTGGGCAGGCCGAACTCTTTGAAAACGCTCTCGAACACCGTGAAGGCATAGGCTTCCTTGGTAGTCGACAACGCCTCGCAGGCGATGAGATAGCGGCTGGCGAAGTCGGTGATCGTCAGCGGATAGCAATAGCGCCGATCGGCGAGCATGAACTCGCCTTTGTAGTCGGCACACCACAGATCGTTGGGCCGATAGCCGTTTGAAAGTGGTGTTCCCGTCGCCCTGTTGCGCCTTCGCTTGCGGCGCTCGACCAGGCCATGGCGGTCGAGAACCGCATGCACCGTCGAGATCGCAGGCCGGTGAACGTCAGGATACAGCCGGGCCAACCGTTCGCGTATCTTTGGCGCACCCCAGGTCGGCTTGTCTTGCTTGAGGCGCACAATCAGCTTCTCGATTTGAAACGGAAGCTGATTGGCGTGGCGGTAGGGTCGGCGTGATCGATCCGTCAGCCCCTCAAGGCCACTGTCATTGTAGCGTGTGAGGATCTTGTAGCCGGTCTTGCGCGAGATATCGAACTCACGGCAAAGCACCGCCATCTTCTCGCCGTCCAGCAGCCGGGCAATGAACTTCAGCCGCTCTTCCATGACGTTACACTCCTTCCAAGGCACCTTGCTCTCCTTGCAAAGGGCCGAAAGTGTAACCCATGTCTCCGGAATGAACT